>NZ_JBQCXA010000002.1:460998-484313 GCF_051956855.1 Neisseria sp. P0021.S007 | reverse complement strand
ACAAAATTATTTTCTGAAATTTAATCACTTCCCTGTTTTAACAGGGTTTTTATTTCTAAAAAAATACTATCAAACTCCCACACTATCCATACATACAAAAAAATACAAACTAAAGGCCGTCTGAAATTTTGGTCTCAGACGGCCTTTTGAATTTGACCTTCGCTTTAATTTATATTGTTGCCGCTTGTTTTTTGGTATGATGTTTCTTTGATCCTTTATATCAGCTTCGAGTTTGCTATGTCTGTCTATACCAGTGTTTCCGACGCTCAAATGCGCGATTTCTTGCTGCAATATGATTTGGGAGATTTTGTCTCTTTGCAGGGGATTGCTCAAGGAATTACTAACAGTAATTATTTTCTGACTACCTCAACCGGTCGTTATGTGTTGACTGTTTTTGAGGTTTTAAAATCAGAGGAACTACCTTTCTTTTTAGAGCTAAACCAACACTTGAGCCAAAATGGCGTTGCCTGCGCCGCTCCGATTGCTCGTAAAGATGGCGGACTGCATTCTATGTTAGCCGGAAAACCTGCTTGCTTGGTAACTTGTTTGAATGGCTCCGATACCGGCTGGCCGACTGAGGCACAATGTTTCCACACTGGTGCGATGTTGGCCAAAATGCATTTAGCCGGCCAAGATTTTCCTTTAAAAATGAAAAATCCCCGTTATGATGGCTGGTGGCATGATGCCTGCACCCAGTTGCTCCCGGTTTTAGATAGCGAAGATGCCAAACTGCTTCAATCTGAAATTACTGCTTTAGATAAAAATCTAGGAGAGCACTTACCTTCCGGTATTATCCATGCCGATTTATTTAAGGATAATGTATTGCTTAACGGAGATGAAGTTTCCGGTTTTATCGATTTCTATTATGCGTGCAACGGTAATTTCATGTACGACCTGGCAATTGCGGTTAACGATTGGGCACGAACAGCTGATAACAAATTAGACCCTGTCCTTTATGATGCTTTTCTCCATGGCTATGAAAGTGTACGTCCATTATCTGATGAAGAACGTGCATATTTCCCTACTGCACAAAGAGCCGGATGTATTCGTTTCTGGGTATCGCGCCTGCTTGATTTCCATTTCCCTCAATCAGGAGAAATGACGTTTATTAAAGATCCAAATGCATTTAGGGATCTACTATTGAGTCTTAAATAATATATAGATAAAAGGCCGTCTGAAATTCAGACGGCCTTTTATCTAATGCCCTCCCCCGCCGGAACCGCTAAACGGAGGTCTTGCCAACCAAATAATGGGGATCATACTGATGAATATGATACTGCCTGCCAAGAAGATTTCATTTGAACCAATAATAAAGCCTTGTTGGGAAATAGTACTATTTATCGCAGCCAGGGCTTGCTCTTTGCTCAGGCCATTGGCCATCATGCCTTGAATAGATTGGTTACTGATTGAGGACAACAAGTTAACATGTTCGGTCAGTTGAGTATGGTGTAGAGCTTCGCGTCGTTCCCACATGGTGCTGACAACAGATACTCCGACACCACCCATAAAGACACGCAAGAAATTAGACAAGCTACTGGCCGAGGCAATTTGGTTGCCCTTCATATGCGACAAGGTAATACTGGTCAAAGGCAGGAAGAACATGGCTACGCCTAAACCCTGCCAAAACTGCGGCCAAACAACGTTGCTCATATCCATTCCGGCATAGAAATCGGTTCGCCAATGGAATGTGTAGGCAAACACCAAGAAGCTGGCACTGACAAACAGACGCATATCGACGCGATTACCAAACTTACCGATAATCGGCGATAAAATAATCGGCAGGAAGCCCACCGGTGCAGCAGCCAAACCTGCCCAAGTAGCGGTATAGCCAAGATTTGATTGCAACACTAAAGGCAACAGGGTCAATGTACCCATATAAACCATGAAGCCCAAGGATGTCGCAACAACACCTATCGTAAAGTTTCTATTTTTAAACAATGACAAATCGACAATCGGGTATTTCTCGCCCAGCTCCCAAACAATAAAATATGTCAGGAACACCAAAGCGGTAACGCCCAAAACGATAATCTCTCCTGAGGCAAACCAGTCCAATTCCTTGCCCCTATCAAGCATCATTTGCAATGCGCCGACACCGACAATCATCAACACCAGCCCGACATAATCGATTGGCGCCCTGACGATTTCGGTTTCCCTGTGTCTAAGCTGTTTCCAAGCAATGGAGGCGGATAAAATCCCGATTGGGATATTGATAAAGAAAATCCATCCCCAATGCCAGTTGTCCGAAATCCAACCGCCTAGAATCGGTCCCAATACAGGAGCAACAACGACGGTCATTGCCCATAAGGCCAGTGCCAATGTTCGTTTTTCAGGCGGATAAGAAGCCATCAACAGGCTTTGGGACAAGGGAATCAATGGCCCGGCAATGAAACCTTGCAATACACGGAAAAAAACCAAGGCTTGAAGATTATGTGCCATACCGCACAGCCATGACGTTACGACAAACCCGATCACAGCGGCGATAAAGATTTTGACCTCGCCAAACCGCTTGGCCAAAAAACCTGTCAAGGGAACGGAAATGGCATTGGCTACGGCAAATGAGGTAATCACCCAAGTCCCCTGCGTGGTAGCCGCACCTAAATCCCCTGCAATAACAGGCACAGCGACGTTGGCGATGGTGCTGTCCAAGACTTCCATAAATACGGCCAAGCTGAGCGCCAAAGTTGCCAACACCAGCTTAAACCCTTGTAACGGCGGATAATTCATATTTTTAAACTATAAGACAACCGCCAAAGCGGTCGATTGAAGAGAATCAATATTTCAGACGGCCTGAGCCTTCAATAAAAGACTCAGGCCGTCTGAAAAGATTATTTTGCGTATTGCTCGAAGATTTTATCGACTAAAGCATCGGCGGCTTTCCAATCCACACTTTCCGTTTCCGGCAAGGCAGTATTTTGTTCCGCTTCGGCAGTCATGGCTTTACCGCTGCCCTTCTCGGCAATATCGACTTTAACAGTCATCGACAAACCAACACGGAGCGGATTTTGTTGCAATTCTTTGGCATCCAAACTGATACGCACCGGCACACGTTGCACAACTTTAATCCAGTTGCCCGTTGCGTTTTGTGCCGGCAGTAATGAGAACGCGCTGCCCGTACCGGCTGACAAGCCCATTACCTTGCCATGGTAAACCACTTTGCTGCCGTACAAATCGGCTGTCATTTCAACAGGCTGGCCGATTTTCATTTTGCGCAGTTGCGATTCTTTAAAGTTGGCATCCACCCACAATTCAGACAGAGGCACAACAGCCATCATCGGCGTACCTTGTACGATACGTTGGCCGACTTGGACATTACGTTTGGCAATTTGGCCGCTAATCGGCGAACGGATTTGCGTACGTTGCAAATTCAGCCAAGCGTCTTTGATGTGGCTGATGGCCGTCTGAACTGCCGGTTGTTGGCGCAGAGGAATATTGCTGCCCAACGCTGCCTGAGCGGAAACTTCTTCCGCCTCAACCGCTTTCAATGCAGCCTGAGCCTGAACCACAGCGGCACGGGCATGGCTGAGTTCTTCTCCGGAAACCGCTTCCGTACCCGCCAAAGATTCGCGGCGGCGCAAATCGGCTTGCGCACGGGCCAAATCGGCTTTGCGCAACAACACTTGCGCTTTGGCTTTTGAATTGACCGCAGTTTGCTGTTTGTTTTGACGGATGGCCTGAATCAATTCATTTTGTGCGCGATCGTATGCCAGCTGAAAATCGCTATCGTCCAAAGCCACCAACACATCGCCTTTTTTCACGACATCCGTATCGTCATACATGACTTTGCGCACCGTGCCGTTCACCTGCGGCGTAATCATCACCAAATGACCGGCCACATAAGCATCTTCCGTTTCTTCTTCATGCTGCCAAAACAGGAAATACGCCAAAGCGACTCCTGCTGCCGCAATAAGGAATAGGAGTGTAACGATAACCAAATTGCGTTTGCGATGCGTTTTAGCGCCGGAAGCGACTACTTCCGGTTCTTTTTGGACATTATTTTTTTCCGATTGAGTATCCATAAGTCCTAACTTTAATTCTGCACATGTGATAACGATATTATTGTCTTGCTGGGTAGCTGACTTATACCATCAGCCCCAATACGAGCGTTTAACGCGCTAAAGGGTCATATTTTATAGTTACACTCTATTCATTACAATAATTTCTTCCGGTAGCAAATGTAAATAAGGTAAGCAAAAGGCCGTCTGAAATCACTTTCAGACGGCCTACGTTTTAATAAAACGTTTATTTCTTATTTAATTTAAAGCCTCCACCCAACTGGGCATTGAGGTTACTCCAAGCTGTCAGATATTCTGCATGGTATTGAACCGCCGACATTTTTGTACGCGCAGCTTCGTCTTGTTTTTGCAAAGCGGTCAAGCCGTTATCCAAACCTGCACGAACACGTCCTTTCGCATTTTGCACAGATTTATCGGCAATATTGACCATCTTATTCCAAGTATCTTGTCGGCTTTTCAGGCTTTGATAGTCGACTACAGCATCTGCCGCCGAACGCATGGCGTTCAAAACGGTTTGGTCATACACGGCAACCTGCTCGTTATATTGGGCGCGTTTGCCCGCCAATTTGGACTGCAGCGCGCCGGAAGTAAACAATGGCAGATTCAAAGCCGGAACAATGCCCAACATACCGGATGTCCGTCCGCGAATCAGATTGAACGCATCAATGTGCGTCATCCCTGCCAAAACTTTTAATTCGATATTCGGGTAAAACTCTGCTTCGGTCGATTTGACGATATGCCATTTCTCCTCAAGCAAGGCTTTTTGCGCCGCGATATCGGGGCGGGCCGCCAGCAAATCCGCCTCAATACGGCTAACCGGCGATGACGGCACAGCCGCCATTTTTTCCGGAATCTGTCCATTTAATACACCCGGTACACGGCCGGTCAATACAGCCAGACTGTTGCGGATTTTCTCATTTTTCTGAGTCCATGCCGATTTTTCAAGCTGTAATTGCTGTTGCGCCATTTCCAGAGCGTGCAAGGCATCGGCAGGAGCCAGCTGCGCTTTAACGCGTTGTTGCATCAGTTTCAATGCTTTATCCGCCAGCTCTATACGCGTATCCAACAAAGCCAATTGTTCTGTCGCCATCTGCCACGCAAAATATTGGGCGGCAACGGCGTGAGCCAACTCGGTGCGGATATGATGAGCTTCATACACCGCAGCCCTGCTTTTTCCTAAAACAGCTTGAATCTGCTCTCGGTTTTTACCCCAAAAGTCGAAAACCAAACTGCCTTGTAAGGCTGCGTGCGCCAAAACCAATGTATGGTCAGTATCGACCATACCGGCTTGAGGTTTGGGTGAAACATAGGTACCGATACCGGTTACACCCAAGCCGACTTGCGGTTTGTTTGCGGCTCCTACAACGCCCAGCTGCGCCTGAGCCTGCTCAAACCTTGCCTTGACGACACGCAGATTGGTAGACGTCTGAATGGCGGAAGCAATCAAATTGTTTAATTTTTTATCTTTCAGCTTCATCCACCAGCCGTCTTGGGCAGTAGCGGCAGATTGGCCTTGCGGCAGCGGATAGGCTGTTGTCTCATCCAAAGGCGACTGTTTGCCGAACGGCGCACACGCCGCCAACAACGAAACAGCGGCAACGCATACGCTTGATTTGACCAAACCTAATTTCATACAGACTCCGTTTATGTGTGCCTGCCGCAGACCATCAGGCCGTCTGTTGTCAATTGCCCAAACGGTTCAACAGTTTACCCAACAGGTGTTGCAGCGTATCATAATCCTCTTTCGTGAAATCTTCCCACGCCTGGCCGCTCTGACGGGCAATTTGCGGCCATACTTCGTGGATGAAGGTCTCACCCGAAGGGGTCAATTTTAGCACAATCTGACGGCGGTCTTTCTGATTGATATAACGCTCTACCCAGCCGCGCTCAACCATGTCGTCCGACAGGCGTGTTGCACTGGTGCGCGTCAAGTCCATCAAGTCGCTCAAGCGCGAAGGCAGGATTTCGCTGTTTGGGCTGACGTAAACCGCCATCAGGGAAAACCACAGGTTTTCATTGATGCCGAACGCTTTCAGGTTTTCGTTCAAATGGCTACTCAAACGTTCGGTTACAATGCGCAACATGCGGGATACTTGGTTTTGCTGCTCCGGAAACTGCGGCAGACGGGTAGAAAGCAAACGCATTGCGTTGACTAATTCGGTTTGTGAAAAACTCATAAATTCCTTCTTTCTGAGTGAATTATTTTATTCGATATCAATCAAAATAAAATATGATGTAATAATTTACTTTAAGATACCAATTACTTACTTTAAGACGTTATACTAATTCAGATGATTATTTTAGTGTATGAAAATCTGATAATCGGTTACATGCTCCTACTAAACGGAGTTTTCTATGCCTAAATCATGAAAATTCGACCATAAAAAAGGCCGTCTGAAACCTTGATGACAACTTTCAGACGGCCTCCATAACGGATTAAAATAAGCTTTTCCACTTAAACCGGATTCAAACCATGAACACTTCCGCCTTTTTTCCCCATATCACCCTTATCGGCGTCGGTTTAATCGGCGGTTCGTTCATGCTCGACCTCAAACGCTTGGGACTGGTGCAAACCGTTACCGGCATCGACACCAATGCCGACAACCTAAATTACGCACTCGAATGCGGCATCATCGACCATGCCTATCCGAATATTTGCGCCGAAAGCATCGGCAATGCCGATTTGGTTTTGATTGCCACACCAGTCTCCGTCCTGCCTGACGTATGCCGCGACATCAAGCCTTTCTTAAAAGAAACGGCCTGCGTTTCCGATGTCGGCAGCACCAAACAATCGGCACTAAATGCCTTCCGCACCCACTTGTCCGAGCGCCTGCCGCAATGTTTTGCCGCCCACCCGATTGCCGGTTCGGATCAAAGCGGCGCAAAATCCGCGCGTTGCGGTTTGTTTCAAAACAGCCGCCTGATTATTACCTTGCACGGCCACGAGGCTTCAGACGGCCTAAGACGGTTGAAAAGCCTGTGGCAGGCGGTTGGTTCGCAGATTTTCACCATGAGCGCCGAAGAACACGACAATATTTTTGCCGCTGTTTCCCACTTGCCGCACTTGACCGCCTTTGCCTATGTCCACGCTTTGTTCGACCATCCGCACGGCAAAGACTACCTCCCCTATGCCGCCACCGGCTTTCGCGACTTTACCCGCATTGCTTCCAGCCACCCTGCCGTTTGGACAGACATCTGCATGGCCAACCGCCCTGCCCTGCTCAAACTGACCGGCGACTTGAAAGAACAATTATCCAAATTGGAACAACTCCTTTCAGAAGGCAACAAAACCGAGCTTTACCGCTATTTTGAAGAAGCCGCACAAATGCGTAATGACTGGCTGAAAAACCGTTAACCCTGTTTTCAGACGGCCTGATGCCTTATCGACCAAACCTTCATCACAATAAAAAGGGCATCTGTTAAGATGCCCTTTTTTTGATTTCTTACGACTTTAACCAACGTTTCACTCAGTCTTTCAAACGGAACTCAGCCGCTCTGGCGTGCGCGGTCAAGCTTTCGCCATGCGCCAACACGCTGGCGGTTTTGCCCAACTTCTGCGCACCTTGTTCTGAAACCTGAATCAGACTGGAGCGTTTTTGGAAATCATATGTTCCCAAAGGAGAAGAGAAACGCGCCGTGCGGCTGGTCGGCAAAACGTGGTTGGGGCCTGCGCAATAGTCGCCAAGGCTTTCACTGGTATAGCGTCCCATGAAAATAGCGCCGGCATGGCGGATTTTTTTCGCCCACTCTTGCGGATTTTCGACCGACAATTCCAAGTGTTCGGGAGAAATATAGTTGGCGATTTCACAGGCTTCGTCCAAATCTTTAGCCAAAATCATTGCACCGCGGTTGCCCAATGAAGCTTCAATAATCGCACGGCGCGGCATGGTTTCGATCAAACGGTTCATGGCCGTCTGAACTTCGTCCAAATACGCTTGAGAAGTACCGATCAAAATCGCTTGTGCAATTTCATCGTGTTCTGCCTGACTGAACAAATCCATGGCCACCCAATCGGCAGGCGTCGTACCATCGGCAATCACCAAAATTTCAGACGGCCCTGCCACCATATCGATACCGACCACGCCGAACACGCGTCGTTTGGCCGCAGCGACAAAAGCATTGCCCGGGCCGGTAATCTTATCGACCTGAGGCACAGATTCCGTACCATAAGCCAAAGCCGCAACCGCCTGCGCGCCGCCGACCGTAAATACTTTGGTTACACCGGCCACAAAAGCAGCCGCCAACACGATATCGTTGCGCTCGCCTTTCGGAGTGGGAACGACCATGATGATTTCTTTCACGCCGGCAACGTGGGCAGGCATGGCGTTCATGATGACGGAACTCGGATAAGCGGCTTTACCGCCCGGAACATAAATACCGACACGGTCAAGCGGTGTAATCTGTTGACCCAAAAGCGTGCCGTCTTCGTCTTCGTAAGTCCACGACTCCATTTTTTGGTGTTTATGGTAGCTTTCCACCCGTCTCGCAGCCGTTTTCAAGGCCGTCTGAATGTTTTCGGGCAAACGCTCAAACGCAGACTGCAAATCGTCTTGCGTCAGGATTAAATCATCGATGATTTGAGCGGATGTGCCGTCAAAGCGGTTGGTATATTCAATCAGCGCCGCATTGCCGCGTTTTTGAACATCGGCGCAGATGTCGGCAACAATACGGTCAATTTCAGGGTTTTGCGCGGTTTCAAAAGCAAGCAGTGCTTTGAGTTCGGCTTGAAAATCAGGGGATTGGGTGTCGAGTTTCTTCATGGTTTGCTCTCTTCCTTGTTTCGTTCCTATTGTTTTCAGACGGCACCAGCCACACACAGGCCGTCTGAACATTATCTTTTCAAAAAGCCTTTTTTCTGCAAAAACGCCAACATATGCGGCCGCACAGGATTACCCAAGGTTTTGGCCAGCGATTCCTTCCAAGGTATAGGACTGCCCTTGCGCAACTCATAATAATCCGCCACTGCCTGATTATAAGCTTCAACCGCCTCGGCATTCAGGCTCGGACAGGCGTTTTCGGCATACACCATTTCCTTAGGCAGGCGCGGCTTGAGCGGTGGGTCTTGGTCAGGATAACCGAGGCACAGCCCCACCAAAGGCACGCAATAATCCGGCAGGTTCAATACGTCCGATACTTTTTGTGCATTATTACGCAGCGCACCGATATACACGCCACCCAGCCCAAGTGATTCGGCGGCAAGCAATACGTTTTGCGCCATAATGCCTGCATCGACCGCGCCAATCAGGGTTACTTCCGCCCAATCAATTTGCGCATCGGGAAACATTGCCTTGTGTTTGGAAAAATCGATGCAAAACAATAAAAATTCTGCACAATGGACAATATAAGGCGCACTTCCTGCCGCTTCATGTATTTCCTGCCTCAGCACAAGGTCGGAGACACGGATTATAGAAACGCATTGCAGATTGTTAGAAGTTGAGGCCTGTTGTCCGGCGCGAACCAGCGTATTGAGGATTTCATCGGCAATCGGTTCGAAAGTAAACCTGCGGATGGAACGATGGGAAAGAATCGTATCGAGTGTCGGTTTGCTTTGCATCATGACAGGGCTTTCAAACTGGGTTGGCAGACAACTTTTGCCAAAAACTTTTCAGACGGCCTTAGCGGCATTTTCAAATGCCTGAATAATCGGATTCAACAGCGCATATTTGGTTTTCAACGCCGCCTTGTTGACCACCAAGCGGCTGGAAATATCAGCCACATGTTCCACAGCTTCCAAACCATTGGCCTTCAATGTATTGCCGCTGGAAACCAAATCGACAATCGCGTCGCTCAGACCGACCAAAGGCGCAAGCTCCATCGAGCCGTACAGTTTGATGATATCCACATGCACACCCTTGTCGGCAAAGTGTTCGGCGGCAATGTCGGGATATTTGGTGGCAATCCGCAAGCGGCTGCCGGGTTTGGATGCAGCGGCGTAATCAAAACCTTTTTTAACCGCAACCATCATGCGGCATGAGGCAATGTGCAAATCCAAAGGTTGATACAGGCCATCTCCGCCATGCTCGATCAGCACGTCCTTACCGGCAATACCGAAATCCGCCGCACCATATTGCACATAAGTCGGCACGTCGGTCGCACGTACAATTACCAAACGGATATTGTCATGATTCGTACCAATAATCAGCTTGCGCGATTTTTCCGGCTCTTCCGCAGGCACAATACCTGCAGCAGCCAACAGCGGCAGGGTTTCCTCAAAAATTCGCCCCTTGGATAAAGCAATCGTTAAAAGTGTGTCGGTCATTTTTCTTTTCCTTTGCCGTATCAAAAGCAAGAAGGCCGTCTGAAATCCACAACCCATTTCAGACGGCCCCAACTACGGTTTTACAATAAAGTTTTCACATCAGCTGCAATCGTTTCCGGCTCGCTGCCGTAAGGCGAGAAAATCGCCACTTCGCCGTTTTTATCAATCAAATATGCACCTGAAGAGTGGTCAACCAAATAGTTTTCGCTGTCTTCTTTTTGGTTGACTTTAGCCGATACCACACGGTATTGCTGTTTGATGACAGGCAGGCTTTGATCGCCGGTAGCCGTCAGGCCGATAAAATCAGGGTTGAACTGTTTTGCGTATTTGCCGATTACTTCAGGCGTATCGCGCTCAGGGTCGATGCTGACAAATACCACTTTCACGTCTTTAGCCTGATCGCCTAATTGTTTCAAAGTATCGCTGTAAGTCAGCAACTCGGTTGGGCATACGTCAGGACAGTGGGTATAACCGAAAGACAGGATGACCACTTTGCCTTTCAAATCGCTCAGGCTGAAAGGTTTGCCGTCGCCATCGGTCAATGTAAAGTCGCCGCCAATGTCTTCTTTGCGCATATCGGTACCACGCGCTTGCACTTTGGGTGCTGACTCACCGGAAGCAGCAGGCGCAGCAGAAGCGGCAGGTGTCGAAGAAGCCTCCTTGGCCTCCTCTTTAGGCTGACAAGCAGCCAGAGCAGCCAATGCAAAAGCACTGAGTAAGAAAGTTCGTGTGACGGAAAGCATAAATTTTCTCCAAAACCGTTTCAAATAAGTGAGGCCAAACAACCGCCCGGCCGATATAAAAACAAAACATCTTCATATTAACGCGTTTAACACATTAAATGTAGCCCTTTTTGCAGATAAATACTGCTTTTTTTGTTTTAAAAATCTGCCTCCCATTTAGATAACCATCAAACACAAAAAGTTTAATTCATTAAAAATCAAACAAATATAAAAATAATCCGATTTTTTTTCAATTACTGCTTTACAAGATTCGAGAACTCGCTATAATGACGACTTCTTCGCTAGCCCAGGTGGCGAAATTGGTAGACGCAGGGGACTCAAAATCCCCCGCCGCAAGGTGTGTCGGTTCGAGTCCGACCCTGGGCACCAAATTTAAAAAACCTCTTGATTCAGTCAAGAGGTTTTTTGCTATTTTTCATTTGCAAAAACCTTCTCCTTACTCAAACTGTCAACAATCCATCCACATCAAGATCAATAAAACAGTTTTTTTATTTCTTTAAAATCAACCTTCAATCTATTTTCCCGTTTCAAATGTTAAAAGATGAAAGATTTTATCTTGATTGAACAGTCGGTTTGCGTTATCTTTTCTACTCTTTTTCACAAACTCTGTGTTCCTTTCCAATTGTTTGGACAGTCTGACTGTCGCCGTATTCCCTCAATGCGCGTACCCTAAATCGCTGCTTGATGGAATTGCATTACAGGTGCTGTGGTGAGGCGGATTGTTCCTATTGGTTAGAAACCGCATAAAAGAGGTCAATATGCAATTATCAGGCGCACAAATCGTCGTGCAAAGTCTCAAAGCCGAAGGTGTTGAATACGTATTCGGCTATCCCGGTGGTGCGGTTATCGAAATCTACGATGCCATTTTCCAACTCAACAAATTCAAGCACATTCTGACCCGCCATGAGCAGGCAGCCGTACATGCGGCAGATGCCTATGCCCGCGTCAGCGGCAAAGTCGGCGTGGCCTTGGTAACTTCCGGCCCGGGCGTAACCAACGCATTGACCGGCATTGCTACCGCGTACAGCGATTCCATCCCCCTGGTCATCATCAGCGGCCAAGTGGGCAATTCCCTCATCGGTACAGATGCGTTCCAAGAAGTGGATACGGTCGGCATTACCCGCCCTTGTGTCAAACACAACTTCCTGGTTACCAATATTGGCGAGCTGGCTGATACGATTAAAAAAGCCTTCCAAATTGCCGCCAGCGGCCGTCCGGGCCCCGTTGTCGTCGATATTCCTAAAGATGTTACTCAAGCGATGGCCAAATTCAGCTATCCACAAGAAGACATCTTTATCCGCTCCTACCAACCGGTTGTACAAGGTCACATCGGCCAAATTAAAAAAGCCGTACAAATGCTGGCTTCTGCCAAACGCCCCATCGTTTACTTCGGCGGCGGCGTGGTATTGGGCAATGCCTCCGAGGAAATGACCCAATTTATCCGCATGACCGGCGTACCCTGTACCGGCACATTAATGGGTTTGGGTGCTTACCCTTCCAGCGACCGCCAATTCTTGGGCATGTTGGGCATGCACGGTACCTACGAGGCCAATTTGGCGATGCAAAATGCAGACGTCGTTTTGGCAATCGGCGCGCGCTTTGACGACCGCGTTGTTTCCGTACCGTCAAAATTCTTGGACAAACCCAAAAAAATCATCCATATCGACATCGACCCGTCCAGCATTGCCAAACGCGTTAAAGTGGACATTCCGATTGTCGGCGATGTCAAAAACGTATTGACCGAAATAATTCATCTGTGGGGCAAACAAGAAACTGCGCCTTCAGCCGACTCATTGGACAAATGGTGGAAAACCATCGAAGAATGGCGTTCGCACAACTGCCTGTGGTTTGAAAACGACAGCGAAATCATTAAACCGCAATACGTTGTTCAAAAACTGGCAGAAATTACCAAAAACTCAGCCATTATTACTTCCGACGTTGGCCAACACCAAATGTTTGCCGCTCAATATTATCCATTCGAGCGTCCCCGCCAATGGCTCAATTCCGGCGGTCTGGGTACGATGGGTGTAGGCCTGCCTTACGCCCTCGGTGCCAAACTGGCGGCTCCGGAACAAGACGTCTTCTGTATCACAGGCGAGGGCTCTATTCAAATGAATATCCAAGAGCTGTCCACCTGCTTCCAATATAATGTCCCCATCAATGTCGTTACATTAAACAATGGCTATTTGGGTATGGTTCGCCAATGGCAGGAGCTGTATTATGGCAACCGCGAATCGGAAACCTATTTCGATTCATTGCCCGACTTTGTCAAACTGGCCGAATCCTACGGCCATATCGGCATCCGTGTGGACAAGAAATCCGACGTCGAAGGCGCCTTGTTGGAAGCATTAAACCAAAAAGACCGTTTGGTATTCCTCGACTTTTTGACAGACAAGAAACAAAACGTACTGCCTATGGTCGGCAACGGCAAAGGTTTGGATGAAATGGTTCTGCCGCCGCATATGCGCGATATTGCAAAAGCGTAAGGAGAAAGAAATGCGACATATCTTATCTATTCTGATGGAAAACGAATCAGGTGCGATGAGCCGTGTGGTAGGTTTGTTCTCCGCACGCGATTACAACATCGACTCCCTGGCCGTAGCCCCAACCGAAGACAAAACCTTGTCCCGTATGACCATTGTTACCCACGGCGATGAGCACGTCATCGAGCAAATCACCAAACAACTCAACAAACTGATTGAAGTTGTCAAAGTGGTTGACTTGAACGAAAGCCGTTTTGTCGAACGCGAACTGATGTTGGTAAAAGTCCGCGCCGTCGGCAAAGACCGCGATGAATTCCTGCGATTGACCGAAATCTACCGCGGCAGCGTTATTGATGTAACAGACCGCAGCTATACCATCGAAATCACAGGCTCTACCGAAAAACTCGACTCTTTCCTCGAAACAGTCGGCCGTGCTCAAATTTTGGAAACCGTCCGCACAGGCGCAGCCGGCATCGGTCGTGGCGAGCGTATTTTGAAAATTTGACGCTGTATCGTTCAGACGGCCTTTTACTTTCTATAAAGGCCGTCTGAAAAACAGTAGGAGACAAACATGTCAAGCATCCAAATCGTTGCATTAGTTACCGTCAAACCCGAATACACCGAGGCTCTGGCTGCCCAGTTTAAAGAATTGGTTAAAGCCAGCCGTGCAGAAGAAGGCAACATCAGCTACGACCTGCACCAAGAAATCGGCAAACCCAACCGTTTCGTATTCGTAGAAAGCTGGAAATCCCAAGCAGCTATTGACGAACACAATGCCAGCGAACATTTCCAAAACTTCGTCAAATCCATCGAAGGAAAAACCGAAACACTGGAAATCGTCTTGATGAACCAAGTCCCCGCTTAACCCCTATTACTTTTAACTCAACCCGGATTATCCGGAACCCTCTTACACTAAGGAAATAAAATGCAAGTTTATTACGATAAAGACGCTGACCTCTCTCTGATCAAAGGCAAAACCGTTGCCATCATCGGTTACGGTTCACAAGGTCACGCACACGCAGCAAACCTGAAAGATTCCGGCGTAAATGTCGTAATCGGTCTGCGCCAAGGCGGCTCTTGGAAAAAAGCCGAAGCAGCCGGCCACGACGTGCGCACTGTTGCTGAAGCAACCAAAGCAGCCGACGTTGTAATGATTCTGTTGCCTGACGAAAACCAACCTATCGTATACAAAAACGAAATCGAGCCTAACTTGAAAGAAGGCGCAGTATTGGCGTTCGCTCACGGCTTCAACGTACACTACAACCAAATCGTACCCCGCGCCGACCTCGACGTTATCATGGTTGCCCCTAAAGGCCCAGGCCACACCGTACGCAGCGAATTCCTGAAAGGCGGCGGCGTACCTTCCCTGATCGCCGTTTACCAAGATAAAAGCGGCAAAGCACGTGACATCGCCCTGTCTTACGCCGCAGCCAACGGCGGTACCAAAGGCGGCGTGATTGAAACCAACTTCCGCGAAGAAACCGAAACCGACCTCTTCGGCGAACAAGCCGTATTGTGCGGCGGCGTGGTTGAATTGATCAAAACCGGCTTCGAAACCCTGACTGAAGCAGGCTACGCCCCAGAAATGGCCTACTTCGAATGCCTGCACGAAATGAAGCTCATTGTTGACCTGATTTACGAAGGCGGCATCGCCAACATGAACTACTCCATTTCCAACAATGCAGAGTACGGCGAATACGTAACCGGCGTCGAAGTCATCAACGACAAATCCCGCGAAGCCATGCGCAATGCCCTCAAACGCATCCAAACCGGCGAATACGCTAAAATGTTCATCCAAGAAGGTGCCGTCAACTATGCCAGCATGACAGCACGCCGCCGTCTGACCGCTGATCACCAAATTGAAAAAGTCGGCGCTCAACTGCGTTCTATGATGCCTTGGATTGCCAAAAACAAACTGGTTGACCAAGACAAAAACTAATCTGTCTTTCGATCAAATAAAACCTGCCCGAGCAATCAGGCAGGTTTTTTATATATTTGCAAACCCAGTACACGATAAATTCCAATTACCAAGGCCGTCTGAAAACACGATAAACAATATTCACAACCTAATTTTATACCCCATATTTTATAGCTATCCCGAAATTCCCTTTTAGAAAAACACATTACCAAAATAAAAGACCGCCTTATGCTTCCACCCTGTCTGTAAAAAACAACGTTTCCCTGCAAAAATCACTCAAAACAAGAGGAAAATTTGTTTTCCTAGGCCATAACCTTTATATTATGGTCATGGAATCGTTGAAAGAGAACGATATCGTAATAAGAAGAACGAATGCTCGCTTCTTCACACTTAAAAAAGGAAAACAGCAATGAAAAAATCTCTGATTGCCTTGACTCTGGCGGCTCTGCCTGTTGCAGCTATGGCTGACGTAACTTTGTACGGTCAAATTAAAGCCGGTGTTGAAGTATCCAAAGTAAAATTGGGTGAACAAACTGCTGCTAAACTGGGTCACGAGAAAAGCTCTAAAACTGCTACTGAAATCGCTGACTTCGGCTCACGTATCGGCTTTAAAGGCCACGAACACTTGGGTAACAACCTGAATGCCATCTGGCAAGTTGAACAAAACACTTCTATCGCCGGTGGCGACAAAGAGTGGGCTTCTCGCGAATCTTTCATCGGTTTGGAAGGTGGCTTCGGTAAAGTTCGTGCTGGTAAACTGGACTCTACTGTTAAAAATACTAGTGACAATGTTGACCAATGGGAAAGCAGCAACGGCGCTTTGAATATGTCTGTATTTACTCGTGTTGACGAACGTGCAGTTTCTGTACGTTACGACAGCCCTGTATTCTCAGGTTTCAGCGCAAGCGTACAATATACTCCTCGTGACAATGCTAACCCTTCTGACAAATACACTCACAACGACGCTACCCGTGACACTTACTACGCTGGCCTGAACTACGAAAACTCTGGCTTCTTCGGTCAATACGCCGGTGGTTTCCGTAAAAACGCCGTTTCTGAAAAAGACGGTCACGTACACCGCTTGGTAGGTGGTTACGATGCTAACAACCTGTTCGTATCTGTAGCTGGTCAATACGCTAAAAACTGGGAAACTTTGGGTGATTACGCTCAAGCCCAATCTAACGGTGTTGTAACTTCTGCTATGCGTGCTGCCGGTACTAACGCTTCTAACGTAGTATTCGGTACTGCTGCTGGCTTGGACAGCCGTCCTGCTGAAACTATCGAAGTTGCTGCTACTGCCGCTTACCGCGCTGGTAACGTAACTCCTCGCGTTTCTTACGCTCACGGCTTCAAAGCTAAAGTTGACGGCGAAAAACTGAAAGGCACTCAATACGACCAAGTTATCGTTGGTGCTGACTACGACTTCTCTAAACGCACTACTGCTTTGGTTTCTGCCGGCTGGTTGCGTGGTGCTGAGTCTGGTCCTCACAAAGTTGAAACCATCTCTGGTTTGGTTGGCCTGCGTCACAAATTCTAATCTTCGGATTAGTATGAAAAAGAGCCTGTTTTATGCAGGCTCTTTTTTTATTCTATTCTCTACCCTCAACGAAAATTAATTTAAGCATTGACATATGAAAAAGGCCGTCTGAAACCAATCGGTTTCAGACGGCCTTTAAGCTATCTATCCTTATTGCTAGATTACAATAAGGTCAACAGACAGGCTGAGACCTTTGCAAAATTCCCCAAAATCCCCTAAATTCCCACCAAGACATTTAGGGGATTTCTCATGAGCACCTTCTTTCAGCAAACCGCCCAAGCCATGATTGCCAAACACATCGACCGTTTCCCACTATTGAAGTTGGATCAAGTGATTGATTGGCAGCCGATCGAACAGTACCTGAATCGTCAAAGAACCCGTTACCTCCGAGACCACCGCGGCCGTCCCGCCTATCCACTGCTATCCATGTTTAAAGCCATCCTGCTCGGACAATGGCACAGCCTCTCCGATCCCGAACTCGAACACAGCCTCATCACCCGCATCGATTTCAACCTGTTTTGCCGCTTTGACGAACTAAGCATCCCCGATTACAGCACCTTATGCCGCTACCGCAACTGGCTGGCGCAAGACGACACCCCGTCCGAACTGTTGGAACTGATTAACCGACAATTGACCAAAAAAGGCCTAAAAGTAGAGAAAGCATCCGCCGCCGTCGTTGATGCCACCATTATTCAGACCGCCGGCAGCAAACAGCGCCAGGCCATAGAAGTCGATGAAGAAGGACAAGTCAGCGGTCAAACCACACCGAGTAAAGATAAAGATGCCCGCTGAACAAAGAAAAACGGCCTCTACAAACTCGGTTACAAACAACATACCCGTACCGATGCGGAAGGCTATATCGAGAAACTGCACATTACCCCCGCCAATGCCCATGAGTGCAAACACCTGTCGCCTTTGTTGGAAGAACTGCCCAAAGATATGACCGTCTATGCCGACAAAGGCTATGACAGTGAGGAAAACCGGCAACATCTGGAAGAACATCGGTTGCTGGACGGCATTATGCGCAAAGCCCACCGCAAACATCCGCTGTCGGAAGCGCAAACCAAACGCAACCGATATTTGTCGAAGACCCGTTATGTGGTCGAACAAAGTTTCGGTACGCTGCACCGTAAATTCCGCTATGCGCGGGCAGCCTATTTCGGTCTGCTCAAAGTGAGTGCACAAAGCCATCTGAAGGCGATGTGTTTGAACCTATTGAAAGCCGCCAACAGGCTAAGTGCGCCTGTTGCTGCCTAAAAGGCGGCCCGGATGCCTGATTATCGGGTGTCCGGGGAGGATTAAGGGGGTATTTGAGTAGAATCAGTGGATATGTGAAACAAAAACAGCCGAAAACCTTTATTTAGGTTTCGGCTGTTGGGGAAAAGGAATTTTGCAAAGGTCTCAGGCTTTATTTTTCATTCAAAATCTTACCGACAATCTCGCCCACATCCTTGGACAAACCTTCTTGTGCATGGATTCGTTGCAATTCTTTGGTCATGACGGCTTTGCGGTTGGCTTCCAATTTGTTGCAGATGTTGAAAGCCTGCACCAGTCGAGCAGCAACTTGCGGATTAAAACGGTCGATTTCCATCACTTTATCGGCTACAAAGCGGTAGCCGCTGCCATCTTCTGCATGGAAATGTGGAATATTGCGGCTGAAACTGATCAACAAAGAACGGGCCTTGTTCGGGTTTTCAATACTGAACTTAGGATGACTCAAGGCCGTCTGAACTTGCTGTAAAGTATCTTTGCGGCGGCTTGAAGCAATCAGAGCAAAGTATTTGTCCATTACTAAGGCATCATCGGCGAATTTATCGGCAAATTTCGTCAACAAACGATCGCGAATTTCGCTTTCATTGCTGTTGATTGCGGATAAGATACCCCATTCGTGTGTCATGTTTTGCGCCATTGCCTCGTAATTTTCCGCAACGTGTTCGATATGCGCTGCGTCAGCACGAAGGATAAATGCCCTGCAAGCATTGCGCAAAGTGCGCCAGCCGGCCAATTCCGGGCTGTATTCATAACGAACAGCAGCATCAGCCTGGTTTTCTTGCTCGGCAGCTTGACGGTTCAGCTCGCGCCATTGAGGCAGGAACTTGACGGCAACAGCATTGAGCAAGGCTTCTCGCGCTTGATGAACCTGAATAGGGTCAATATTTTCTTCTTCCGCCCATACATCGGTTTCAGACGGCATTTGCAGCAAAATGGCACGGAATGCCGGATCAAAATCACCGGAAACCACCAAAGCCAAAGCATCCATCAATGCTTTATGTTCCGGCAAAGGACGGCCTTCCGCCAATGCCTGACGGTTGGCGTTAATGGCGCGATGGTACAAGGTTTGAGCAGCTTCCCAACGGGCAAACTCATTTTCATCTGCCGCCAGTAAAGTGGCCAATTCTTGCTCGCTGTACGGATAGTTCAAGGTAATCGGCGCAGAGAAATCACGCAGCAGAGACGGGATAACCGGCTCATTGACGCCGCCCAATACAAAAGTCTGCTCGGCTTCAGTCAATACCAAAACCGCCTCTTTCACCCGTTTACCTTGATATTCAAACTCAACCGCTTCGCCTTTTTCATTCAGCAAACCGGTTTTGACCGGAATCATCATCGGCTGTTTGTCCGCCATATCGGGCGTAGCCGGAATAGTTTGTTTGATCGTCAATTCAAACGCTCCATCTTTCAGACGGCCTTGAGCATCTAAAACCGGCGTACCGGCTTGGCTGTACCACAAGGCAAACTGATCAAGATTGATACCGTTTGCGTCTGCCATTGCGGCACGGAAATCATCACAAGTCACAGCCTGACCGTCGTGGCGTTGGAAATACAACTTCATGCCTTTTTGGAAGCCCTCTTCTCCGAGCAAGGTGTGATACATGCGCACTACTTCCGCACCTTTTTCATAGACGGTCATGGTGTAGAAGTTGTTCATCTCTTCATAGCTGGCCGGGCGGACAGGATGCGCAGTCGGGCCTGCATCTTCTGGGAATTGGAACAAGCGCAGCATACGGACATTGTCGATACGGCGTACCACACGGCTGGCCCGGTCGCCGGAAAACTCTTGATCGCGGAAAACGGTCAAACCTTCTTTCAGCGACAATTGGAACCAATCGCGGCAGGTCACGCGGTTGCCCGTCCAGTTGTGGAAATATTCGTGGCCGACAACAGATTCGATGCCTTCAAAGTCGGTATCGGTCGCGGTACGGCTGTTGGCCAGCACAAACTTGGTGTTGAAAATATTCAAACCTTTGTTTTCCATTGCGCCCATATTGAAATCGCCCACGGCAACGACCATGAAAATATCCAAGTCGTATTCCAAGCCAAAACGTATCTCGTCCCATTTCATCGCATTTTTCAACGATTCCACGGCAAAACCGACTTTAGGTTTGTCTGTCTCAGTGGTGTAGAACTCGATTTTGACCTTACGGCCGCTCATGGTTGTAAAATAATCTTCCGTTACCGCCAAATCGCCTGCCACCAAAGCAAAGAGATAGCTCGGTTTGGCAAACGGGTCTTCCCATTTCACCCAGTGACGGCCGTCTGAAAACTCGCCGCCATCAATTTTATTGCCGTTAGACAGCAACACCGGATAGCGTTTTTTGTCTGCAACGATGGTGGTGGTAAATTTAGACATGACATCCGGACGGTCGATGTAGAAAGTAATTTTGCGGAAACCTTCCGGTTCGCATTGGGTAAACAGATTGCCACCGGAAGCATACAGACCCATCAGCGATTTGTTCTCAGCCGGCAAAATTTCGGTTTCTACTTCCAGCGTGAAGTTTTCAGACGGCACGCCGGCAATCGTCAGTTTTTCGTCTTCCAACACATAATCTACGACCCGGCCGTTTACTTTCACAGACAGCAGTTTTGCCGAACCATCCAATACCAATGGCTCCCCTGCTCTTTCAGGTTGAACGGTCAGACTAGATTTGACGATGGTTTGCGGTTCTAAAATATCGAAATGCAGGTCGGTTTTCAGAATACGGTACGCTGGCGCGGCGTAGTCTTTCAAATAATGGATGGTTTTGCTCATTTGTTCTCTTTCAGAGTCATGCGGTAAATAGATGAAGCATATCGTTTCAGATAGCCTAAATTCAAGTGTTTTCAGAAAAAAAGGCCGTCTGAAACCTAAAATTTCAGACGGCCTCCCTATTCAGGCAGCAAATCTAGTTGCCTGTCATTGCCAACTTACCACTGATACAGCGCACCGGCACCGACACCGACATGACCGTCGGTATTGGCCGAGAAGTTGCCTTTGACAATCCAGTTGCCGCCGTCGCTCATCGCAGACACGCCGATGGCCATGGCAGACTGACCACCGTAGTAGCCGCTGCCGACACCGATACCGGTCGCACCCGGACGGGTTACTTGCGGAATCGAGCCTTGGGCAATCGCACCGGCCACACCCGCGTAGGCTTTCTTACCTACTTGGTTGATGTTGTTTTGCAATTCGTTGCCCAAGCCAATCAACTGGTTCACGTTTGCCGCGTCTGTACCGTCTTTACCCGGAGCCACGTTGGTAATGCGTTGGCCGCCGTTGTTCAGACCGACAGGAGACAATTTGACTTGGTTGTTCGGATTGCTTTCAGTCGGTGCAGCGATGGTTACGCCATCGTTGTTGACCACGGTATTGCCTGCGGTCAGACCGTCTTTGTTCAATGCAACTTTATCGCCAACTTTCACGCCGTCATTGTTCATCACAGTATCGCCTGCTTTGAAGGTATCGGCATTCACTGTCTTCACGCTAATCTCGTCAGCCAACTTCAGTTGAGCGCCACCGGCTACGGTTTCGCTGATGATGTTGCTGTCGCCTTTAACGTTGATGGTATTGCCCAACGCATAGTTGTTGCTACCGGTCGTACCGCCGAAGTTGATGCCTTTGGCAATCGTCGCGGCGTTGTTGGCTACGTTTTGGTTGGTTGCGTACAACTGGCTGCCGTTGACGGCATCTTTGCTGTTGGCATTGAGATCGCCATCTGCTACGTTGGTTACTTTGTTGCCCGCATTGTCCAAGCCGTCTTTAGTCAGGTTTACCTTGCCTGCTTTCAAGCCGTCTTTGTTCAATGCAACGTCATCACCAACTTTCACACCATCATTGTTGACAGTAGTATCACCGGCTTTCACGCTGTCAA
This sequence comes from Neisseria sp. P0021.S007, assembly GCF_051956855.1. NCBI lineage: Bacteria > Pseudomonadati > Pseudomonadota > Betaproteobacteria > Neisseriales > Neisseriaceae > Neisseria > Neisseria sp. P0021.S007. Next base: position 462,231 of record NZ_JBQCXA010000002.1, on the reverse strand, counting down.
CGTCCAAGTCTTTATCGGTAGCAACTTCATAAACAGTCTGACCTTTGTCACCTGTTTTTTCCGTCACAACGATGTTCTTACCTTGAACGACTTCAGTCTTAGATGCCTCCGCAGCTTGTTTCAGTTGGGAAACATTGACTGCATCGGTGTCATCCGTACCGGCCGCAACGTTGGTAATCTTATTGCCGCCATTGTTCAAGCCAGCTTTAGTCAGGTTCACATCACCTGCTTTCAAGCCGTCTTTGTTCAATGCAACATCATCGCCGACTTTCACACCGTCATTATTCATCACGGTATCGCCTGCGGTAACGCTGTCGACTTTCAGGTTTTTATCGGTAGCCACTTTGTAAATGGTTTGGCCATTGGCACCGACATCCTGAGTAACAACAATGTTATCGCCTTGAACGACTTCAGTCTTAGCCGCAGCCGCAGCTTTGTTCAACTGAGCAACATTCACCGCATCAGTATCATCGGTACCGGCTGCAACATTGGTAATCTTGTTGCCGCCGTTGTTCAAACCGGCTTTAGTCAGATTGACATCGCCAACTTTCACGCCGTCAGTATTGACTGTGGTATCGCCGGCTTTCACGCTGTCAACTGCCAAGTCTTTAGCCAATTTGACTTCCAACTTATCAGAACCATTCGCTACAACGCCGATATTGCCGTCTGAAAGTTTGGCTGCATCGGTTTGACCGCCAACAATATTTAGCTTCGTACCCGGTTTGCGTTCAACGTCTTTGCCACTGTCGCCGCCGAAAGTCAAAGGCAGATTGGCAGTTGCATTAACGGCTTTGATTGCATCGTGGATATTGTTCTCACCAGTACCGCCAATATCGGTCATGCTGATGTTGCCGCCATTATTGGCCGCATTGCCACCCAATACATTCACCAACTGATCTTGGGCCGCATTCAGCTGCTCTTCGGTCGCTGCACGTTTACCTTGGGCAAAATCATTGCCACCCAAAGTCGTATTGCTCAAGCCGCTGACTTCACCTTTGTCGCCATCGATTTTCACCGGAGCCGCTTGACCGACATTCAATACATCGGCCAGTTTCAGCTGTGCGCCACCGGCTACGGTTTCGCTGATGATGTTGCTGTCGCCTTTAACATTGATGGTGTCACCCAATGCGTAGTTGTTGCTGCCGGTGGTACCACCGAAGTTGATGCCTTTGGCGATATTGGCGGCGTTGTTGGCTACGTTTTGGTTGGTCGCAAACAGTTGGCTGCCGTTAA
>NZ_JBQCXA010000002.1:454018-460898 GCF_051956855.1 Neisseria sp. P0021.S007 | reverse complement strand
CTTTCACACCGTCGTTGTTCACGGTGGTGTCGCCGGCTTTGACGCTGTCTACCACCAGGTCTTTGTTCAGCTTGACGGTCACTTTATCGTCTTGGGCTTCAGTGGTGATGTTGTCGTCGCCGGCAACGGTCACGGTGGAGCCGAGTTTTTCGATATTGGTGCTGCCGCTGTCGCCGTTGAAGGTCAGACCTTTGGTATCAACGGTGGTTTTGGCATCCACACCTTTTTGGATGTTATCTTTAGTACTTTGAGCAAGATCGATACTGTACTCAGTTGTGACGGCACCATCGGCTGCAGTTGTAGTATTGGAAGTCAAATTCAAAGCATTGGAAACTTGTACCGTTGCTTTATCTGCGCTGACGGTATAAGTGGTCTCTTTGCCTGAGGTTGTTTTATTAACGTGCGCGTTACTGCCTGCCGCCACCTTGGTTGTGGTTTTGGCATTATTGATGGCATTAGCAACATCGCCGGCAGTCGCTACACCGGCAGTCGGTGCGGACACTGTGCCATTATTATCGACAGACAATGTGCCTTGAGTGACGTTGATTTGAACTTTTGATGCATTCTCGCCATCGGTGATTGCAACAGTCGTCAAGTTGCCATCGGCGTAGTTGACTGTACCGTTGTTATTGATACGAGATTTGTCTGTACCGTTTTGTTGGATATTGTGTCCAACATTGTTCATAACGGTGTACAGCTGGCTACCATTGACCGCATCGGTCGAAGTGGCGGAAATACGGCCTGCGGCAACATTCTGGATTTGGCGTTCATTGCCTGCACTGCCTACAGAAACCGCGCCTGTTTTAGCGGATGAAGAAGCTGCATAGCTGACATTAGTCGTCGTACCACTATCGTTTTTGAATGTTGCATTTTTAGCTGTTGCATCAAAATTATTGGCAGTGCCAACAGCACCATTACCCAATGCAACGGAGCTACCGATCGTAGTCGTCGCGCCACTACCCAAAGCAACTGAATCGCTTCCAGTCGCTTTTGCATTATTACCGCCGGCAAAACTATTCTGCCCGGCAGCTTGGGCTGAGGAACCAATAGCGGTGGAATAAAGGCCTGAACTGTTTGCCTGCTTACCAATGGCGATAGAATAAGCTTGCGTTGTCTGCGCCTGATGACCGATTGCAACAGAATCATCACCGACTGCATTTGACAAATAGCCCATTGCCGTACCGTTATTTTGTGCCGCTGCCCTTGCACCGACAACGGTTGCATTTCCATAGTTGGCTCTACTGTGAGCACCAACGACTACAGAGTAATTGTAATTATTTTCTGTATTCAAACCTATGGCGATAGAACCTGTACCGCGGGAATTGGCATTAGAACCTAAGGCAACAGCGCCAACAGTTCCCGAAGTTACCGTTGCATTTGGACCAACAGCAACAGAATCTTCGCCAAGTACGTTGGCATTATGACCCAAGGAAACACTACCCGTCGCACCAGTACTTGTTGCCGCATTCGGTCCGATGGCAATCGAATTGGTTGCTTTTGCACCGTCATTGTTCCAGTTTTTCGTACCGTCAGTTTTGCCTTCTTCTGACTTAACAGAGAAATAGCGGACACGCTCAATTGCACTCAAAACACCATAAAGCTGTGAGCCGTTGATCGCATCAGTGGAAGTAGCGGAAATATCGCCAGGGGATACATTAATGATTTGGCGTTCGTAACCTTTGGAACCGACAGACACAACATCACCGGCATCGGTAGTTTGACCGCCTGCCCAAGTGTAGGTTACACCCATAATTTCGCGTTGAACGTATGCCTGACCTTCTTTATCGGTTTTAGAAGCCGTACCCAAAGCCACAGAATTCAGCAAAGTAGCCTTCGCACCTGTACCCAAAGCTACACCACCAAAGGCAGTGGCCTGAGATTTGGTACCGATAGCCAGAGACAAATCGGCAGATGAATTAGACTGCACACCTAATGCAACAGAACCTTGACCGGCAATAGTATTACCATAAGAACCGCTATACATCGTATCACCAGTCATCTCTTTATAAATATCACGCAGACTTTTACCGCTCAGCGTATATTCACCGGTCTTTGCACCTTTTTCATTATATTTGATGAATTTATCCGTTGCATTGCCAGAATATCGAGTACCACCTACCGAATCTAAATCATCACCACCAATAGCAACAGATGAATTACCATTAGCCAAGACATTGCCACCAACCGCAATAGATTGGTCTCCCTTTGCCCACGCCCCCTCAGGTCTGCCCTGTGGATCAACACGGTTACCTGAACCAATAGCAATAGACTGAGTTATCTTAGAACTACTTGAATCGCCTACTCGAGCCGTATTACCAATAGCAATATTATTGTGAGTTACATTCACATTCATAATATTTTGCGAAAGAACCCCAGATGCACGTCCAATAGCAATCGTACCAAGTCCTGTTGCATTCGCGTCTGCACCAAGTGCAATAGCACTTGATGCTGCATTACCCGAAGCTGGAGAATTTGCCACTGCACTTTTACCGATGGCAATGGTATTTCCAGTTTGAGCTTGGGCTGAATTACCTATGGCAATAGACTCACTTTGATAACCCACTGCATTGGTACCGATTGCAATGGCATTTTGCGCATTGGCTGCAGCCTGACTGCCGCTGCCAATTGCAATGCCGTTTTGACCTCTTGATGTACTGGATTGGCCCAAAGCCATTGAGCCTATACCAAATGCTTGCGCCGAATTACCCAATGCTGTTGTGCTCGTATTATCAGCAAGAGCATTCTTACCTACCGCTGTCGCTTGCGTACCATTTGCTTTGGAATCTGCACCCAATGCTGTTGAATCTACAGAAACAGCATTGGCACTTTTACCTATCGCTGTTGCATATGAACTACTTGCACTTGTATCTGCACCCATTGCAACAGCATGAGTTTGAGTAGCTTTAGCATTAGTACCCACGGCCAGGCTGTTATTATGTGTTGCATTTGCACTCGTACCTACCGCAACTGCACCATTAGCCGTAGCATTGGCTGATGCTCCTATTGACAGCGCACCAATACCGGTCGCTGTTGCACCGCTGACCGCAGTAGCACTGGTCGGAGGATCAACCGCAATTTGTCCTCGTCCCGCAGTTGCCGCATACGAATTACCTGCACCCAAAAGAGCTGCCGAAATCACTGTCAATCTGAAAACTGTCGCGATACCATTTTTACCGGATTCGGCAGATACATCTGCACTGTTTTGTTCGGCAGACGATTTCACACGGCCTTTGGCCAATTCGGAAGTTACGACAAAAGATTGAATCGTACGGTTCCAAACAACTTTAAATATCTTATTCATAGGTGTGTCTTTCTCTTTTTATGATAGGTAAAAGCGTGAGCATGAGCATGACGCTACTTTAAGAATTTATGCGGGGTTTTCCCAGCAAAATGCTTATCTCAAGCTGACGTTTATTGTCACTTTGAGACAAAATTTAGGCTTTTGACTATCCCGCAACGGTATAGTATTTCATACTTACAAAATATCCGCTAGTCTAAAATATCAACCGATTATCTTTAATTTTTAAACAAAATCATGACGTTTGAACAGAAAAACCAATCATCAAAAGTTCTCCAGTCATGTTTTTATTAATAAGCGTAATGTTGTATTCCGTCGACAAGTCATCAGCAATCACAGTAATCATGCAAGCAACGTGCCAATCGCTCGGAATTTTATTTAAAATGAATTATTTTTTTAAGAAACAGGAAAGGCCGTCTGAAAGATTTCAGACGGCCTTTGATGAAATGATTTTGAACAATTGCTTAATTGAATAATTTGTTTTTTTGAGCTATCAATAAAATTGGCAAAATGCTTTTAATACGTCATAGAAAGAATACGCATATCCGTACTTATACAGACGCGGATGGTTTTACAAACCGAATACGGCAATATCTCCCTTGCCTTGACGAATCAGCTCAGTGCCATCGGTCATATCAATAACCGTTGTCGGCTCAGTACCGCACCAGCCGCCATCAATAACCAAATCAACAGCATGTTCAAGACGGTCTCGGATTTCGTATGGATCAGTCAATGGCTCTTCGTCTTCAGGAAGCATAAGGGTGCAACTTAAAATAGGTTCGCCCAATTCTTGCAAAAGCGCCAAGGCAGTAGCGTTGTCGGGAACACGCAGGCCGATGGTTTTGCGCTTGGGGTGAAGCGTGCGATTGGGTACTTCTTTGGTTGCCTGCAGGATAAAGGTGTAGCTGCCGGGCGTAGCTGCTTTAAGCTGGCGGAATTGGGCATTATCTACTTTGGCGTAAGTACCCAATTCGCTCAAATCGGCACACATCAGGGTCAGATGGTGTTTTTGATCGATTTTACGAATCGTGAGAATGCGCTCCATCGCGTTTTTGTCACCGAGTTTGCAACCCAGCGCATAACAGGAATCCGTAGGGTAAACGATGACACCGCCACTACGGACAATATCGGCGGCTTGCTTGATGAGGCGGTCTTGGGGATTATCGGGATGGATGGCGAAAAATTGTGCCATGTTTTTTTCCTTATCATTCTAATGGTTTGTTGTTTGACATTTTAAAACTTATTTGGCCGTCTGAATATTGGATTTCCACCACCATGAATGGATTTAGCCTCAGCTACAACACGGCTGCACCCAGTGATACCTTATATATTATTTTGATTTACCGGCCGATATCGAAAGTCAATTTAATACGCTATATAATGCATTATTTTGTTTGAAAGTCATCTCAATGCCTGCTTCTTCCCTACCTTCCCGCCGCTTGTCTGTCGCACCTATGCTTGATTGGACAGACAGACACTATCGCTTTATGGCGCGACAAATTACACGCAATGCTTGGCTTTATAGCGAAATGGTCAATTCAGGCGCGGTGGTTTACGGAGATAAAGACCGCTTTTTGAGTTTCAACGAAGGCGAGCAACCGGTAGCTTTACAGCTTGGCGGCTCAGATCCGCATGACTTGGCAATCGCTACCAAAGCGGCTGAAGCGTATGGCTATAACGAAGTCAACCTAAATTGCGGCTGCCCCAGCCCACGCGTTCAAAAAGGCGCTTTCGGCGCTTGCCTGATGAATGATGTAGATTTGGTGGCAGATTGTTTGAATGCGATGCAGGATGCAGTTGAAATTCCGGTGACGGTCAAACACCGCATCGGTGTAGACAGACAGACAGAATATCAAGTCGTAGCAGATTTTGTGGGAACACTTCGCGAAAAAACAGCCTGCCGCACATTTATTGTCCATGCACGCAATGCTTGGCTGGACGGTTTATCCCCGAAAGAAAACCGCGAAGTCCCGCCACTCAAATATGAATACGTGTATCGTTTAAAACAAGATTTTCCCGACTTGGAAATTTTGATTAACGGCGGCATCACTACCAACGAAGAAATCGCCGAACATCTGAAATTTGTCGATGGGGTCATGATCGGGCGCGAGGCTTATCACAATCCAATGCTGATGCGCGATTGGGATACAATGTTTTACAACGACGCACACGCACCAATCCAATACGCAGACTTAGCAGCTTGGCTATATGCATACAGTCGCGAACAAATCGCCTTAGGACGAGGCACAATCCTGCGCCATATCGTCCGCCACGCACTAGGCTTAATGCACGGCCTAAAAAATGCCCGCACTTGGCGCCGTATGCTCTCAGATGCTACTTTGCTGAAAGACAACGACGGCAGCCTGATTCTAGACGCATGGAAAGAAGTCGAACGCGCAAATATTTGAGATTAATGGTATATCGTGCGAATAAATGAAAGGCCGCCTGAAACATCCAATGATGTTTCAGACGGCCTTTAAAATTACAACAGACTGCTAAAGATATATTCATTTCTCTTTGGCTACTATTACGATTAACTCATCGAATCAACCCAAAACATAATCTAAGCATAAAAAAATGCGGCCTAAATAGGCCGCATTTACTTTGCTTCGTCTTTTCAGACGACTTTTTCAGGCCGTCTGAAAGTCAGATTACCATTGGTAACCAACTGCTGCGGTAGCACCGAAGTGACCACGTGAGTTGCCGGAAGCAGTACCTTTGATGATCCAATTACCACCATCGGAGATGCTAGAGAAGCCGACAGCGTAACCGGTTTCACCGCGGTAGTGACCGCCACCGATAGCCAGCATGCTCTTACCTGGCAAGTAAGCTTGTGGCAGACCGGCAGTAGCCAGAGCTTGAGCCACACCTGCGCGGGCGTTGTTGTCAACTTTGTTCACATTGCTGTTCACATCGCCGAATTTTTGGTTCAGCTGGTCAACGTTAACCGCATCGGTACCGTTCTTACCTGGAGCAACATTTTTAATAGTAGTGTTGCCGGCATCGATACCACCTTGGTTGATGGTTACAGGACCTGCTTTCAGTTCGTTAGTAGTAACACTGTTAACGGTCAGATCAGGGTTCAAGCTGACTTTCAGCGCATCGCCGTCTTTCTTAACGAAGATGTTTTGAACTTCTTTCTCTGAAGTCTTACCGGTTGCTTTGTCGAATACTTGGACTTTAGTACCCGCATCACCTTTAATCTGAATAGTGTTATTCAGTTTTTTGGAGATAGAGCCGTCAGTAGTACCAGTCTCGTCAACCAGACCGAAGGTGCCGTCAGCATCTTTACCATCTTTACCGTCTTTACCATCTTTCACGGTTGCAGTAGTAGTAGAGATGACTTTACCGTCTTTATCGAAGTTGTTGATAGTGATAGTAGAAGTACCTTTAGCTTCATCACGCTCAACTTTACCTTCAGCAGACTTACCGTTTTCACCTTTAGCACCAGTTGCACCAGTATCACCTTTAGCACCGTCTTTAACAACAGTAGTAGTAGTGTTACCGTTACCGTCTTTGATGGTTACAGTATGAGTACCGTCGCCGTTGTCTTTAACTTCAGCTTCAGCATTCTTACCGTCG